>NZ_JAYMEM010000024.1:0-691 GCF_037029465.1 Mesoflavibacter sp. CH_XMU1404-2
AAATTTAAAGCGCAACCGCGCAAAAATCCTCAGGACATCACGTTACCTGAGAAGTACTATGCAGCTGCAATAGCAGATGGCGAAGTAGATTTGGATATACTTGCAGAGCAAATTGCTTACGAGTGTACAGTAACAGAATCAGACTGTTACGCCGTATTACTCTCTTTAGAGCGTAATATTATTAGCTCTCTTAATCAAGGGAGAATTGTAAAATTGGGTAGACTTGGTAATTTTCAAGTTAGTGTAAGCTCAGAAGGTCGTGATACACCAGAAGAGGTTAACGCTAGCTTAATTACTAAAGCACGTATCCTGTTTAGACCAGGTAAGCGATTACGTGGGTTGTTAGATGATTTATCCTTTAGAAAAGCGAGCTAGAACTCCGTAATCATCTAAATGTTATAAGGTCTTGAGTGTTTCTTACCACTCAGGACCTTTTTTTATGCAAAAAAGATGCGGGTTTTTGAGTCCTTTCATGCGTACGAGACAATCGTTTGATCAGGACAAACCCATTAAACGATGCGGATGATCCATTTACATCGTACGGACGCGTTGAAAATGGACTTAAAAACATAAAAAAACATCCTTTTGTCATTGCGAGAACGCAGGACGAAGCAATCTATTTTAACGATTAATGACTTTTATCTAATGATTAATTAAGACACAAATCATCATCAAACCTTAAAAACACATG
>NZ_JAYMEM010000025.1:0-2622 GCF_037029465.1 Mesoflavibacter sp. CH_XMU1404-2
CCGTTGCCAGTAATTTGAAATGACCGAAATTTTAAAGAAATATTTAGTTACAAAATGGTGGTTACCGATTTTATTTTTCGGAATATCAATCATTCTTTTCATTTCTGATATAATACTTCCAAACACAGACTTTGGATTTTATACTTTATTGTTTTTTGGATTGGTATTGTTAATTTCAACAGTTTGGCAATTTTTTAAGGGTAAAATAGTAATTGGACTTTTCCAATTATCAATTCTTGTTACGCCATTCCTGATTCTTGGATTTATGGTTTATTTATTTGCTGGAATGCTGAACAAACCAGACGGAGAATTAGCTTTAGACAGAATAGAACCACTAATTGAAGAAAAAACGGATTTAATTATTCCAAAGAATTTTGAGGTTTTGGAAAATCTTATTGAACATACAGAAGGAGCTTTTGACTCTGACTACTCTATCGGACTGACAATTGAATATAAAGAATCTGACGAGCAAAATATTGTAGAACAAATTCTCAATAGCGCGGACTTGGAATCGAATAAAGGTTCGTGGAAAAAATATGACAGCGGATTTGATTTTGAACATAACAATAACGAAATAAATAGAGCTGAACCGTTTTATTTCAAAGTAGACACTATAAACAATAAAATGGAATTGAATTTAAGTCACTTATGAATAAAAACTACTGGCAACAATGTATAACCGCAATTACGGCGGATTCGACTACGTCCGAATCCACTCGGAATTGCTAACGTCGGTGCTTAACCGAAAAACATTATCTTTAATCCCGTAACTGACGGTTATACGAGACCGTTGGCGGTAATGCTGATAAAACGACACAATGAAACTGAATAAGAAAAAAATAATTGCAAGGGAATTTTTAACACTAATTGCTTGTGCTTTGGTATTTGGCTTAGCTTTTATTTGCACAATACCATACAACTATGTTATTGAATCACGAATTGAAAAATTAGAAACCACTTCTCAGTCTTTATCTGACAGTATTAATAAGATTCAGATACATTTTTCGCCTAAAATCGACAAGCAGAAGGAATTTTTCGAGATAAGCGAATCAAACAGATGGCATACAAAGCAATGGACTTATAAAGAATTATGGTCTAGGTTACAAAAGTTAAATGAAAAGGATAGCCTAAAATTCAAATGGAATAATGAATGGAGTTCAGGACTAAAGAAAAAAATGGGTGATCTGTTAGGATTCAAAAAATTATCTGATTTTGAAGACTACATAGAAAACAATTCATTGACCCCGAAAGAAGTTGAAAAAAATGCTAGTGCAGAAAAACTCATCGATGAGAGAGAAAATATTGAAAGCAAAATTCGTACAGAAAAGTATAAACTGTTGGATTTTGACGACAGATTGGAGTTTTCGTTGATATGTTTAATAATAATAGGAGTTTTATCTTTTCCATTAAGGTATCTATTCTATGCTATCAAATGGAGCATAAAAACTTTAAAACAAAATGAACAATGAGAGCAACTGTTATATTAACCATTCTGTTTTTGGCTTCAAATTGCTTGAATGCTCAAAAAGGCAAGATTGTCAAAAATATACCTACAGATTTACCAGTAAGTTGCATTAAATTAAGCCCAGACCATAAAATAATTGCAATTGCTGATGATACTGAAGACCCACTTGGATTTCAGGAACTTGATGAAGCTTTTGAAATAACCATAGTAAATTCATCGGACTACACTGAAATATATAAACTCTCGGGGCATCAAGAATCTATTGAGGCAATTAATTTCAGTTTAGATTCAAAACAACTGATTTCAACTGACAAAAGTGGTGAAATTAAAGTTTGGGACTTAACAAATGGAACGGAAATCATAAGCATAAAGACAGGTGAATGGGTACATAATGCAAAATTTAGTAGTTCAGGTGATGAATTTATCGCAATTCAAGGCTTTGAGAAAGTTGCTTTGCTCTATGATATTAAAGGAAACTTGATAGCAAAATTACAAGTCAACAAACAGATAAATGACTTTGACTATAACCCTAAAACAAACCAAATATATTTTGGCTGTCATGATGAATTCCAAGTTTGGTCACTCGTCACAAGAAAACTGACAAGCAAAATACCTTTTGAAGGATTGATGTGTATGTCTTTTAACCAAGATTACTCAAATCTTGCAATCGGAATGTCAAACGGAAAAATTACTATACTAACACCTGAATTAAAAGAAATCAAAAGGTTAAAAGGCCACTTTAAACCAGTGCTATCTTTAAGTTTCAGTTTTGATAATAAAAAATTAGCGTCCGCAAGTTCGGACCAGACTGCAAGGGTTTGGGATTTGAATAAAGAAAGTGAAATTCTGCAATTGACTAATGAACATAAAGGTACTGTTTCATCCATAGAATTCATTTCGGACAAATACGAATTCATGACAGGAGGAGAAAATAAAGAATTGATAGTTTGGAAATAAGCACATACCGCCAACAAAAGCTATGCGTAATGCGGGAGAAAATGCTGATATGAAAGTAATTACAGTAAACAAACTTTTCGGCAGGCTGACAGTGAAGTGCCTTGAAATCCCGCACTACGCATAGCCAAACCGTTGGTTACAATAGCGGAATTAAAAACTAAGTGTGAAAATTGTGCGAATTCTGAACTTTGAAAACAGCG